>NC_018021.1 GCF_000266885.1 Turneriella parva DSM 21527
ACACCGCTAAGCCTTGCGCGCTTGCACATAAGTAACTTCCCATAAGATATATTATGTCACATCATGAAAGCAGGGCGCATCAACGTACCGACACATAGTTTACACTTTAGACTCACCACATCCTTTACAAATTCCTTTGTCCAAATCTTATAATGGCTTTATCGGCATTGGGTTTCTGTACTGCAACACTTTACCCGTAAACATGTCAATTACGCCAAGGGCGACCGAGGCAAAGTGTATCCGTGCATGCCTTTCAGATATCTCCTCCAGGCCAACTAGTTCGCCCGCAAGTGCACCGGAGAGAAATATGCGGAACCCGGCATAGCCGATGTTGCCGGCGTCATTGACCCGGCAGGTTTCGATATTCGTAGCGTATGCAATCTCCGGTAGCTTCTCCGGATATTCGCGCGGTGACCGCTTGTACAACTCTGATGGCAATTTGTCCCGTAAGGCTTCATGCGGCCGTTCGTAATTATACTCTTCCATGAATAAGTCGAAGGCCAGTTGCTGGTCATCGAGTGAGGATTTAGGTGGCAGTGCCGTGGCTTCTTTCAACGTCTTGTGCATGCGTTCGTGACGCCCATTTTGCTGCGGCTTACCGGGTTCAATGCGTTCAAGCCCTATGCCCAGCTTCAGCCACCAAACAGACAGTCTGCTGAGGCCCGCGAGACTGGTTGAGGCAAACGGCGCCCCATTGTCAGTTCGAATGGCGTGAGGCATGCCAAATTCACGAAAAACCTCAGCAAATATAGCCTGAGTATTCTCTGTGTTGGTCTTCGGTACAATCTTGCAGCCTAACAGAAAGCGGCTATGCGCATCTGTTATGGTCACAGGATCACAGCGCAGGCCATTGCCCACAGTGAAATGGCCTTTGAAATCGGCGCACCAAACATCATTAGGCTCCGTCACATGCGATAACGGATATACCGGCACGGCTTTGCGCTGCCGTTTTTGCTTTCGGGTCAGACCTTTGCGGCTAAGAATTCGGCCAACGGTGCTTGGACACGGCCAGTCTGAAACACCAGGATAACGCCGTTTTATCAAGGCCAAGAGTTTCCGGGCACCCCAGGTTGGATGGCTGTCCCGCGCCCTGATAATCATTTCGACGATCTTGGGTCTTACCGCCTTGGGTTGCCTCTTGGGCGCCCGAGACCGGTCTTTGAGCCCATCCAACCCTTGGGATTCATATTGCTCGAGGTATTTGTATCCGGTGACACGACTAATGCCGAACTCCCGGCAAAGGTCTGTCATCGACCAGCCACCCTCTTTCCAGGCGACCACGAATTTCATCCGCTCTTCATACACATTAGTCTCCTTCCATGGCATCGAATACCTCCGATGCCTGAAATGGACAAATGGCTGATTTGTTAAGTATGTGCTGAGCGAGTTTTGTAAGCTATGTGATGACTACGTACCCAAATCAACGTACCGACACATAGTTAACACTTTAGACTCAACCTGCCTGGATACTCGTCTGCCGCCTGAAGACAATCCACGCGACAAAACAAGCAATGCCACCGAACACGAATGGTAGCGGCAACCAGGCAGCATAGAGGCTGGTTGCGACCAGCGGCGCGACAAACCGTGCCATCGATGCCAGCGCCTGCAAATTACCCATAGTTTGTCCCTGGGTCGTTGTGGCCGCCCGCAGCGAAGCATAGGCCTGTATAGACGGCGCACTAAAGCCCAGCGCAAGCGTCATAAAAACGATTAGCATAGTTAATAAAACAGTCTTGATAGTCAGCCCAAAAATGAGCGTCGCGGGCATATAGCCAATCCAGGGCAGCAGCAGCATTCCCATGGCGCTCGCTAAAAATCCGGCACGCACCCAATATTCTGGCGGCCGGCGCTTTTCAACGCGCCGATAGATGCCACCCTGTACAATCGCCAGAATAAGCCCCTGCGCCCCAAAATAATAATAGGTATCCTTCAGATCGAAGCCATACTGGTGCTGCAAGATCCAAGCAAAAAGCACCTCAAACGCCACAAAACTCAGTTGCGTCAGCAGGTGTGCAACATAGATGGCTCGGTCTCCCACCCGGGCAAGCGACTGCACAACCGCCACAAGCGCCGAACACCCATCGCTTCCGCTTGCCCTACCCCAGATGTCGCCACGATTAAACATAATCATAATCGGCGGCAACACAGACAACAGTAGCGGCACAATTCCAATGAACCAAAAGTGATTAATTTCCGGCATATCGAGATTGATGTGATGCTTAATTTTAATCATCACCACCCCCAAAAAGGGTCCGAGAACGAATCCCATGCCGATGGCTGCACCCAGAAGCCCCATGGCCCGCGGCCGCTCGTCAGCAGAGGTATTATCGGCCAGAATACTTTGCGCAATTGCAATGTTTCCCCCGGTGATACCGCTGACGATGCGGCCAAACAAGAAAACCCAGTAGGAGCTCGAAAGTATCCAAATCACATAGCTGGCCAGATTGCCAATCGCTGAAAAGAGAAATACCGGCCTTCTGCCATAGATATCAGATAACCGGCCGATAAACGGCGCGCTGAGCATCTGCGCACCCGAATAAGAGGCCATCAAGACCCCCATGAACACCTCGGGCGGCCAGGATGCCGAGGTGCCATTCTGAACGAGATACGCCGTCAGATCGCGTAAAACTGGGATAATAACCCCAAAACCGAGCATATCGAGAAAAACAATGAGGTAAACAACCTTCAGGTTTGGGCGTGCCACTACTGCATGAACCAAAGCAGACACAGCCGGTCAAAGATTCTCAGGTTTTTGTGCTTGACCTTGTGTTCTAAATAGAATATTCGATTTAGAACATGCCCTCGTTCAACCCCTTGCGCACCCTGCTGCTCGCATACCTGCAATCGGTTCCCGATGGCACAGTAAGCCGCTACGAAGCCATGACCAATATCAATCTATTCTTTTCGAGAATCGACAAGCCCTACTCCCCAGGTGCAATTTATCACGAAACCGGCAAGCTCGAGCACGAGAGAATGATTGAAATTAAGCGTGATAAGATTCAGGTTAGCGATGCATCCCTGAACTGGCTGCAAAACCAGCTCACCACCTCCCCTCTGCCCGGCTCAATATTGGGCAAGCTGACCTTCTTGGTGGCGGCATCCCTGCTCGCAGACAAGCGAGCTCGACAGTCAGCCATGAAGCGGCTTGAAATCGACATGATTAATATTAATCCTAATGACGCTGTCAACGCCTCATCTCTTGGCGGTGTCGAGTTGGCGACAAGTATTTGTCTCTCTAATCTGCTTCTGGCAACCAAGCGATCTGTCCTTGAAATAGGCGCCCAATATTAAGGCTCCAGCGACTGGCATATGATCATCAGGACGACGGCAAGTTATTGGACAAAGTTTATGGCGCCAAGTTCTTGGTCATGCACTGTGGCGCGTGCGAGCGGTATCAGAATATCCTGCCCGCCAGGGTGAATTCGCGAGCGAATATAGATATTATGACTAAAAATCATCAACTCGAGGGGCTGCACCAGTGCCCGCTGGGGATACCCGTTTTTATCAAAAAAATCGACCTTTAGCATGGCTTCTTGCCTTATTTTGCCCTGGAAATACTGCTCAATTTGATCAAAATTCTTGGGGAAAAGTATCTCAAATTTCTCTGTTTTTCGCTGCCAGCGGCGTATTTTCTGAAACCGGGTTTTCGATGCAAAAATATCAGGCTCTGTCTGCAGAAGGTGTATAAACGCGAGCGCCGTAGCGCGCGCATCGGCTAAGGCACGGTGCGCCTGCCCCGTATCAATGCCCAGCTCTTTCTTGATGGAGTCGAGCGAATGCGAGAGACGCTCGCTGCGCAGCTTTCGCGATAGCTGCAGATGGTCATAGTAGCTGCGGTTCAGCCAGGGTAATTTCGCGGCGGCAAATGACTGCTTGAGAAAAGACAGGTCGAAAGGCGCATTGTGAAACACCCAACTACCCTCGGGCATAAACTTCTGAAACGCCGCAAGACCATCTGCGAGGCTTACCGCCTTCTCTTCGAGCTCTGCAGCAGAAATCTGGTGAATGGCACGCGCCTTCGGGTCCATCTTGCGTTCGGGACGAATCAAGACCGAAAAGTCTTCGCGCAGGCCCTCGATCGTGAACGCAACCGCGCCGATCTCGATTATTTCGTGTTTATAGGGGTTAAGCCCCGTCGTTTCGAGGTCAATCGCGAGAAAGCGCATGTCGAGCGCCCACTGCTCTACAGGTGTCGAGCCGTCGCGAACCATGCGTCAGCTGCGGGTGTCGGGGTGTCGGGTCGATTGCAAAACAATTCGCAGGCGCATGCCCACAGGGCAGATCTAGCCCAATGATGCTATTACACGCCCAGAAACGGCCTGAGTCGCATTTTTAGAGCTTTTTATAGGGGGATTTATGGCTTTACTGACAGCTAGCGCGCCTGCTGGGTCTGCCTGCGGCGTTCTGGTAGCCCCCGTTGCCATGGCACACGGCTCGTCTGGCATCGCTCCGCGCGCTGATTGACCGAATGGCCGCCTTACCATAGGCTCGCCGGCCTTGACCGCAGCCAGGCCTTTGGACCAACATTCGGCAAGAAATACCGCCTCTGCTTCACCGTGTGTCGCACGCGGAGAGGCTATGGCGCTACCCATGGGCGCAGATGCACCCAGATCTAGGGCCTGTAGCCGCCAAGCCAGCCCATCAGGCGCCCTGGCTATAGAAATCCACAGCTGTACTTGAGCCAGACGACCTGCCGTGAAATAGCCCGAAGGCACCGCACGCGCCCCAGATTCAGCACGGGGTAGATCCTCATGATTTGCGCAGGCCTTAATTTGTGCGATTTGCCCATGAAAATGCTGTTTCTTATTAGCCAAATTGGCCTTGGTCTCGTGGGCTGCGCGCTTTGCCGGGTTGGCGGCTTTTTTGAGCGCCAAAGCGCGGTCAGTTTGGGCGGTCTTGACCGCAGAGACGAAGCTGCCACCCAGACTGCGGGCTGAATGCCGCAAATAGGCGCTAAAACCTTGTGCAAAATTTTTCTTCTGCAGGGGTTGGCGATTCTGAACGATAGGTAGATTAGGCGAGACTTTGGCCGCAGGCGTGGCATGCGCGCGCAATTCGGCTGCGCCGGCAAAAATTGCCAGCGAGATCAAAAGGGATTGGCTGAGTCTTTTCAGGCCCACTCTGGGCGATTGGCCCAAAAAGGGTCAAAAAGTCAAGAAAAAATGTAAATTTTTTGTTTATACTGTAAATATAGTAAGCTATTTAGGCGGCTATCTGGGCAGCGGGTATGTCTTTGAGCACCTGAACGACGTCTCGCAAGAAGCCGGCAAAGGTCAGGTTCTTTTCGAGCAGCGCGAACTTGCGCTGAAACTCGCATGCCGCGATCAGATTCGAGAGAACCGCCCGCTTGTACGTCTGGTGCTTACGCTGCCAAGACTTGACGCGCGAAAAATCGGCCGCAAGCACAGCCACGACGCCATCGTAAAAATCGATCAGGTCAAGAATGGTGTCCGCAAAAGGCTCGAGCTCGCTGTTGCCCGGGGCAGACTTATACATTTTCTCCATAAAGGAGGTGATGATTTCGACCTCAGAGACTTTAATGCGTGTGAACATCGGTATCGAATACATTTTGCGCCATTCGAGGTTGCGCAAAAAGTAACGCGCAGCAAAAACTGCGTTCTGCGAAATTGACTCATCGGTCATTGTTTCAACCAGGTCAACGGCACGCGCCTTGCCCTGCTCTTCGATGCGCTCGCGCTCGACCTTCACCTTCATAAAATCTTCGGGCTTAAAAATAATCAAACGCGATCGGGGGTATTTGCCCTTGATGCGCATAATATTCTGGCGCGGTATTTTTTGGTCTGAAATGAAATACCGCCGTCCATCGCCAATAGCTGGTAGCACATTGGGCCAATAGCCGTTGAAGTGAAAGGCAAGCCCGGGCAGAAGATCAAGACCCTCAAATTCTTGCGGAATGCGCATGTGGCGAATGCCCGACTCTTCGCCGTACTCGAACGGAATTTTGACGAAACTGCGCTCCATCGGAAAAAACTGCAAAGGCGAATCGGGGCGTGTCTGCACCCGAAATTCATCGCCGAGAAAAATGACGTGCAGCATCGGGTGAATCTGCGTATCGACGCCGGCAGTTGTCCAGCCTTGGGGTTTGCCACCACGAAAAGCCAAGAAAGTGCCGTTGCGCATATTGACGCGCAGCAAGAAACCCACAGGGGTATGGTGCTCTACATAGTCATCGAATTTCACGGCGCTTTACCCTACTCGTCATTATCGGCATCGGAGGATGTATAACTTTCGAGCTGGTATTTTCTGAGCTTGTGCTGCAACGAGCCGCGAGAGACCTTGAGCAACCGGGCAATCTTATGCTGCGAGCGGCCGACGCGGGCATGCGCCCTGCGTATTGCCTCTTTTTCAAACTCGGCAACGACGCCGCGCAGCCCCCTACCCTCTTCGAGAATCGACTCGACAGAAAGCCCTGCCCCGCCCAAAACCTGTTTTTTCAAGAAAGCCAGATTTGCTGCCGCGTCTGATCTGGGACCATAGAACGCCTGCCAGAACTGCCCGAGCGACTGCAACTCGGCGGCGTCGCGTTTTGCCAGCGCAGGCATCACAAGCTTCTGCGGCTCAAGCATGGCGGCGAGCGACTGGTGCACAATTTTCCGGTCGCTGAGCATACCGACGTCGTATACGCTCGCGACCCTGAGAGCGTCACCCGAGCGGGCATTTTTCCAGAGCTCTTGCTGCTCTTTCAGTTCGAGCAATGCAATCTCTGGCACGAGCCAGGTCGTGCGGTCAGCCTGCTCAATCTGGCAAACCGGCGAGCGATTGAGGTCGGGCAACTGGCCTGTATGCAAGAGAGCCAAAGACTGCAACACAAACCTTTTGCCCACCCCCGGCTGGCCATTGAGCAACAGAACCGGTGGCGGCGACAACAGTGCTGCATTGAGCGTCGCCGCAAGGCCAGGGGCATCGGGCATAAAGGGGAAAAAGGTCGGCCGAATTTCGGGCCCTGTCTTCTCGAGCTGCAGCAGCAGACCCCAGACAGCGCCTGCCGCGTCAGAAACTGGCGATGGTGCAAATAGCTTAACCGTCAGGCCGTTGCCAGACTGCCACTCGAATACCTGCGGTAGCGAGGCGGCAGGGCGAAACGCGACAGCCGCTTCAGAAACCTCAACGACGCGTTCGGCACCGTCGAAAATCAGGGCGACTTCAAAACCCGAACCAGCTGCAAAGAAATGCGCGCGCCACAGACCCCACAGGCCACGAGACTGGTACTCTGACCAGATTTGCATCTCTCATGCAGCTTAATTTTAATCGCCCGTCAATCATTATCCATAGAAGCACGCAAATGTCGGATACCCGACAAAGAAGATGAGCACGACTCATGTCCAGCCATAGGTCAAGCAAACCTGCAGCCCGGGCCCATGCAGTTCTTTACACCATGGATAAAATCTCTGCGATCGAATGTCGGATATCCGACACTCAAAAGCGCAAAAGCTCGAAGTGTCGGATATCCGACATTCATGCGCGGCCGCATGAATGCGCTTGACGCATGGAGTAATCGCGCCCACCTGAACAAAGTGGGCGCCGATGTTATTGCAATTGCCAACCAAAAAGGTGGCGAAGGAAAGACGACAACATCGATTAATCTCGCGCACGGGCTCTCGCTCGCCGGCAAGCGCACGCTGCTCGTCGACATGGACCCCCAGGGCAACAGCTCGGGAATCTTTACTGATATCGATAGCCTCACGAAAACCGTCGCAGACCTCTTCACCAAAAAATACACCGCTCAAGAAATTATCGTTTCAACGCGCTACGAAAAGCTCGATATTTTGCCGGCAAAGATCAGCCTCGCAGAAGTTGAGCTCAGCACGCTGAATGTTGACGCCCCTTATGTCATGCGCGATGCGCTGGAGAGCGTTAAAGACAAGTACGACGCCGTGGTGATCGATTGCCCGCCCAGCCTTTCAATATTTACCATTAACGCGCTCGGCTCGGCGGGTTTTGTTGTCATACCACTTCAGGCAGAGAAATTCAGCATTGACGGCATCAAAGGTTTGCAGGGCACAATAGAGGGTATTAAGCGGCGCATAAATCCAGAGCTGAAGATTCTGGGCGCGCTCATCACTCAACTCAAGAGCAATACCGTTCTGACCAAGACCATATTGCCAGTAATACAGAACTACTTTCCTGTTTTTAACACCTCTATTTCGACTGGTGTCGCAGTGGGGGAGAGCCACCTGTCGCGCCGCTCATTGCTCGACTACAACTCGGGCGTGAAGCAGGCCAAAGAATATATGGCGTTCGTCAAAGAAGTGCTCGATGGCATCAAAAAGTAAAAAACTCGGCTTCGCCGCCGATATTTTCGAGCAAGACATCGAAGGCATCATTCGCAAGATTCGGTTGGGCGAAATTCAGCCCTCCGCAGAGCAGCCGCGCACACGTTTTGACGAAACCATCACCGCACTCGCTGAATCGATTAAGACAGAAGGCCTCCTTCAGCCAATTGTTGTAACTAAAGAGGGAACACATTACAAAATAATCGCGGGCGAGCGCCGCTACCGCGCCGCAAAGCTGCTCGGCCTTGAAGAGATCGAGTGCCGCATCTTGCGAAAAAATGCGAAAGACACGTACCGGCTGGCAGTCATCGAAAACCTGCAGCGCGAAAACCTCGACCCAATCGACGAATCGCGCGCATTTCGCAGGCTAAAAACCGAGTACGGCCACACCGATGCTGAACTCGCGCAGATTGTTGGCAAATCACGCAATTATGTCAGCGAGATACTTTCGGTAGCTGAAATTCCCAGCTCTTGGATAGACCGGGCGAAAAACGCCGGCATCGAGTCGAAAAACCTGTTCATTCAATTTGCGCAGGCCGTTAAATCGGGCTCTGCAGAACAGTTCATCACGGCGTTCTCATCGGGCAACCTGACGACAGTCGCATCGGCCAAACAATTTAACCGAGCAAACAAACCAGACGTGCAGCCGAAGCGCCCGGCAGCAACTGGCGCGCCTGCCGAGGTCTCATGCTCGAGCGAGCAATCTGGCCGCACGGCAAAATTCACGATCACGGTGCAGGCGGGCCAGGCGCTTCCATCGGGAAAAGTGAAAGCGCTTGAGTCTGCGCTGGTAGAAATAATAAAACGCCAATTGAAGTAGCGGCATACTGAAGCCGTTATCTGCGCGAAAAGGGTTGACAACCAAGGATTATGTCACATTATTGTGATGAAGACAAGGGCTTGTTGGATTCTTGCGCAAAAAAAATAAAATAGCGCCAATCCCGCGTTTTCAACTGACAACCTTTGGTTTTGGGTAAAAAAAAGGGCATGTTGCCATGCCCGAAATTCCAAAGGGAACTTGTTGGATGATGAGACATAATCATGCGCCAACAAGTTGTCAAACAAAATTTGATTATTTTCGGTCAGGCGAGGGGAGATGGACGCAAACAATATGTACCTAGCGATTATGTCCGATATTTTGGACAGCGGCACATGGGCGCAGCTTGGGCCTGCAGCCAAAGCTCTCTATCCGGTGCTGTGCAAATTCAGCAACCACACATTCAAGCCTGTGTGGCCAGGCACGGACGAACTCTTGCGCCTCACGGGGTTTAAGACAAAAAAGTCGCTGCAAGAAGCAAAGCGTGAGCTCATCAAAACGGGGTTAATCCACGTCGTGGCGGGAACAGGCCGCACACCGTCACATTACTATTTTCGCTTCGATTACCGCGGCAGCCGGGTGGATATCGAGGCACACCGGGCGAACACCGCATCACGCAGAGGGATACAAGAATCGCCCCCTGAGAGATACATCGATACCCCACAGGGGGCGGCTGCAGTAGCCCCGAACCATATCAATATCCACATTAACAAACTCACACAAACCACAACCAATAACAACCCTGACTTGTCGTCGTTGCTGAATGAATTTTTTGGCTCTGGGCAAAAGCGCGGGGACTACAAAGAGCGGCTCGTGCAAGAAATGCTCGAAAAATATGGCTCGCTCGAGGTTGGCGAGGCGGTGCGAATCGCGATCAGCCGGGGTAAAGACGGCGACATTCGTTTTCTCGAAGGCATTCTGAAAAACCGCGATGCGAAAAAGCCGGTTGCGGCGCCGGGCGGCGATGGGGATTTTTCATTCAACGCGCTGCCGCCTGCGCTCAAAATCTGGCAAGACCACCTTGAGCCCATGGGGCGATTTGGCTCTACCTGGTATTTCAAGGCTCTGTCTGAAGTTTCGGCAACATTTGTTGAAGAGCAGTTTAAGCGTGCAGGCCTGCAGATCAAGATATTGAAGGGTTCGTCGCCGGCTGCATCAGAGCAGGGTTTCGCTGCTGCAAATTGATCGTTTTCAGGCCAATAAATTGATTGAAACACTATTCAGGCTTTCATCATGGGGCAAATATTTCGGCGATCGCTGATCGTACTTAAAGAGGGGGCTTTATGCCATTGATGCTTTACACAGTTGTTTTCTTTTTTCTACTTTGTCTTTTCGGATTGTTTTGGTATCTGCAAAGCGGGTCACCTGTACGCGACGCGTACGTCTCGCCGCTCTTTGGCGACCATGAAAAAAATCTGACAACCGAAGATCTGTCACTGCTGCTTGGCCTGAAGCGTATTGAGCATCTTGCCGATCGCGGCCGCTGGCTGCTCTTCATTTCGGTTTTGCTGCTGGTCATTGAATTTTTTGCCGTACTCGCGATGCTGATCGAAAGCCGTGGACAGATGTACGTGGTCAGCGCTGTGAATCACGGTTACGTGATCGGCGGGTTCATCTATCTTTTGGTTTCGGTACTTGCTGTGATTTTTTCGGTGCGACTGGTGTCGGCAGAAAAATCTCTCTCGATTGCAAATCCGTTCGAGCGCATTGAGGCGTGGGAACATAAGGTTATTCAGGCAGACGCAGAGCAGAAAAAGCGCATCGTGCTTTATCTAAACCAGGAATCGGGCAGGCTTGAAGGTTACTTTGCATTTGTTTTTGGTTTGGTAGGTTGCGGCGTGACCTTGCTCATGATCTGGGTTGCAAGCTGGCTCACCCAGTTCGTGCGCTAATCTCTCTTTGATGGATATCACCCGTTCACGCAGCGCGACCGCTGCGCAGGTTCGATCGCTTTCGCCGTCGCTGAAAGTCTTAAGCCAGGGCGGCTCGGTCAGCTTTCAGATTGAACGCACTGCGCCACACTGCAGCGCCGTTGTTGAATATGATTCACCCGCCTGGCTGAATCGTCTGCAGTTTGAATCTTCGCTGCATGTTCTGGCGGATATAGCATGGTCAGATGACGGCGTGCATTTCTTTCGGGTGCACGGTGTTCGGCACGAAAGCCGAGGCGACACGCGGGAGTTTTATTTTCCGCTAACCGTTGCAAAATTTTTGCAGGTACACTTTTATCAAGAAGGTGGCCCGGTGCATGCAAGCGAGCTGCGCAATTTTCAGACAAAATTTCATTCTCAGGTTCAGCTGAAGGCCTCTTCAGAATCTGACCGGCTATGGACTGCTGCGAACCTCGTTGATCGGCGTGAAGACTATGGTTGGGCTTCGGTCATTCGTGAAAAAAACGAGCCAGAAGAAGTGCAACTCGATTTCGGCGGCCTGTACTTTATCGATGGCGTGCAGATGAAGGCCGTGGCTGACGAACTGAATTATTTTCCGTCAGCATTTCAAATTCAGTTGTCTGAAGATGGCAACTTGTGGCAGACCTTGCATAGCGAAGACCATTTTTTTACGGCTTCTGCCTGCTGGAACGCCTGGAGCTTTAACCCCACACGGGCCCGATGGGTAAAGATTGCGATCAACAAGTCTGCCCATTATAAAAAAGGCGAATACCAGTCGAAAATTCTTGATATTGCCGTTTCAGGCGTCGCCGCCCGCTGGATTCAAAACGACCAGCAGGCGCCGGCTTCGTTGCGCATGGCGAGCGAGAACGTACCGGGTGCAGTGTTGCTCGCGGGTAACGGCATTGCAGCCCCGAGTCGCGTTATTCAGAGCGATGACTCAAGGCTGCGCAATGCCAGCACTGAGTACCGTGGCATCATGCAGTTTGCGCGCGACAATGAAGTCTCGCAAGAGAAGGCAGTGCAGGCCAACGATTCGCGGCTCAAGGCGGCGACGACGCTCGCGCCGGGCATCGTGCAGCTGGCAAAAAACGGAGAGGTCAGGGCAGGGGCAGCCGTGCAGGCAGACGATACTCGCCTTGCCCGTACATCTACCGAAGCACCGGGCATTGTGCAGCTCGCGAATGACCGTGAGTCGCGTTCAGGTGTCGCGGTACAGGGCAGCGACTCGCGCCTGAAAGGTGCGTCAACCGACGCAGCCGGTATCGTGACGCTCGCGCAAGATGGCGAGGTGGCAGCGGGCAAAGCGGTGCAGGCCAACGATTCGCGGCTGCGGCTTGCGACACAGGCCTGGCCTGGTATTGTATTGCTGGCGCAGGCAGGTGAAATCGCCAGCGCGAAGGCCGTCGCCGCTGACGACCCGAGGTTGATAGAAGCGGACGAGTCGCACAAGGGCAGGGTGCAGCTCGCGCGCCACGGCGAGGTGATCGAGAAACGGGCGGTTCAGGCCAATGATCCCCGTCTGGCAACTGCTACCGAAGAAAATCGCGGTATTGTGCAGTTTTCACGCAATGGTGTTGCGACACCTGGTCAGGCAGTGCAGGCAACCGACAGCAGGTTGACCGATGCGCGCAGGCCATTGGCGCACGCGCACGAAGAGTATGCGAAAACAATCCACGAATTCTCGCAGCACACGGGCAATCTACAGGTTAAGCGCTCGGGAAAAACAGCGCTGCCCGAAGGGTTTAATGCTATAGCAGATATTAATATCCCACTGGTTATTGAGAACACCGAAGGGGTTGCTGCCAGTTTCAATGGCGGCTCGGTGCATGCGGCCGAGACAACGGCGAGTTTTCATGTCTCTCAGACCGATAGCGCGATACAGGCGGCGTCGCGCGACAAGGCTGCGGCGACGCTGGTTTCAGCGAATGCTTATGCGCTACACCTGCCGCGCTCAGCGCTTGGCGTGAAATCATCAGAAAAGGCGCTGCACGCAGAAGGGCGGGTATTGGTCGAAGGTGCTGTTACCATTCAAGGCGCGCAGAGCGTCGTTGTCTCTCTGCCGCGGGCTTCAAACGAGGCCTTCGTTGAAGGCGATCTGCTGACGATCGAAAACGGAGTTGCCGCGAAAATGCGCCAGGACGCGCAGGTCTGCGTCGGCGTTTTCACCAAGACAGCCGGTCTTTCGCTCGAGAGCGCGAATGCTACCGTTCGCGCCGCAGTTTCTGGAATCGTCAGCCTGCGCGTTTTTGGCCAGGTTAAGGCTGGCGACCGGCTGGTCTTGAATTCGGGCCAACCGGGAACCTGCCGAGTTGCGCAGGGGCAAGAAAAGATCGTCGCGATCGCGCTCGAAGCAGTGCAGCAAGACCGCGAGAAACCCGTAATGAGCATTCTCGTCCGGTGAACCAGGCAGATCTCGCATCGACTGTGGTCGCCCGCCAGCTTGCTGAGTGCGGCAATCTGTTTCACCGCTGGCAGTGGTCGCTTTCGACGAGCAGCAACTATTCGGCGCTGCTGCCCGATTCGGTGGTAGCGATTTCACGCTCGGGCGTTGATAAGCAGTTTATGACTGCGAATGATTTTCTCGCTGTCGATCTGCATGGCGCTCCGCTGGCGAATTTCAAAGAGATCCGTCCCTCAGCTGAGACGGAGTTGCATTGCCATATTTACCGCAAGGCTCAGGGGCAAGCATTGCCAATCGCTTCGGTGCTGCACACGCATTCAAAGTTTGCGGTATACTTTTCCCGGCGCTTTGCTGCCGAGGGGGTGGTGCGCTTCTCGGGCTTCGAAATGCAGAAAATTTTCGACGGTATCGACACTCATGACAGTTCAATCGAAGTGCCTATATTTGCCAATAGCCAAAAGATGAGTGATATTACAGAGAAATTCGACGCGTACCTCGCCAAGAATGCCTGGCCCGCTGCCTATTTGATCGAGGGGCATGGTGTTTATGCCTGGGGCAAGTCGGTATACCATGCAAAACAAAAATTAGAGGCGCTAGAGCATCTGTTCGAGCAAAAGTACATGGAGGAGAAATAAATGCAGAGCCAGTTAACGATTTGCCCTGAAGGCAATTCATCACAAAAAGAAGTCTATTCTGATTTCGAGACCATCAAGAAACACCTTGCGGCTGTTGGCATTGGCTATGAGCGCTGGGTTGCAGAGCAGCCTTTGGCGGCTGACGCTTCGCCCGAAGAAGTTGCGAAGGCCTACAAAACTTCGATCGACAAGATCATGCAGCAGGGTTACAAAACTTATGACGTGGTTTCGCTGCACCCCGATGCACCGCAGGCAAGTGAGGCGCGTAAAAAATTTATCGATGAGCATACGCACGGCGAAGACGAGGTGCGCTTCTTCGTCGATGGTTCAGGCATGTTTTACATTCACAAGGCCGGCAAGGTCTTCATGATGCTCTGTACCAAGGGAGACTTCATCAATTTGCCTGCAGGTACAACGCACTGGTTCGACATGGGCCCAAAGCCCTTTTTTAAGGCGATTCGTGTTTTTAACAACCCCGAAGGCTGGGTGGCGACATTTACGGGCAGCGATATTTCGCAGAAGTTTCCGAAATACGAATAAGTGAAAATTCAGGCTGTAGTCTGTGATATCGAAGGCACGACGTCTTCGATATCGTTCGTTCACCGTGTGCTGTTTCCTCTTTCATTAGAGCGCATGCATGATTACTTGCGCGAAAATGCCGCCGACAGAGAGTTAAAAGCGCAGCTTGCAGAGCTCTGGGTGCGGCTTTTTCCCGGGCAACCACAATCTGCAGACATGCCTGAAATTCTCGAGCGTAAGCTTGTCGAGTTTATTCAAAACGATGTCAAAGACACGACGCTGAAGTGGGTGCAGGGCAAAATCTGGAAACAGGCCTTTGAGAGCGGTGTCGTCAAGGGGCATGTCTACCCCGAGGTTGCTGGCTTTTTTGAAAGGTGGATTTCTCAAGGCATGAGCCTCTACATCTATAGCTCGGGCTCGGTCGAAGCCCAGCAGTTGCTTTTTCGCCATTCACAAGCTGGAGACCTGACGAGATTTCTCAGAGGATACTTCGATACAACGACTGGCCCCAAGCGCGAGACAGATTCTTACCGTTCGATTGCGAAGAGTATAGGCGTAGAGCCTGCGTCGATTTTGTTTTTGTCTGACATCACGGCCGAGCTCGATGCCGCGCAGACGGCTGGCTTTAAGACCTGTCTTTTGCTGCGAGGGGCGGCTGCGACACCCGCAGGTTATACTGGCCCGACCGCTGCCGACTTTGCCGGTGTTCACCAGCAGTTCTTTCTGTGAACTCAAGGCGCATCAGTTAAATTGATTGCCCCGTGCGCTTTGCACGCAAAATGCGCACATGGCTAAACCCTACATTGTAACGATCGATCAAGGCACGACTGGATCGCGCGTCTTCTTGATCTCTGAACGCGGCGAGGTGATCTCGAGCGCGTACGAAGAATTCACGCAGCATTTTCCGAGGCCCGGCTGGGTTGAACACGACGCCGAAGAGATTTGGGCAAGTGTTGAAAAGTTGCTCGCGCGGGCCATCGAGGCATCGGACGCTGCGGCGATAGGCATTACGAACCAGCGCGAGACGACTGTCGTCTGGGAAAAAAGCACCGGCAAACCGATACATCCTGCTATTGTCTGGCAATGCCGCCGCACCGCAGACTATTGTGAGCAACTCAAGAAAGAGGGCAGGGCGGAGCTCTTTCGGAAAAAAACGGGTCTTGTGCTCGACGCCTATTTTTCAGGGACAAAAATTAAGTACATTCTCGACAATGTCGGTGGTGCGCGCAGCCGCGCCGAAAATGGCGAATTGCTGTTTGGCACGATCGACACATTTTTGTTAAACCGGCTGACGGGTGAGCATAAGACCGACTTCACCAACGCGTCACGCACTCTGATTTTCAATATTCATGAGCGTAAATGGGATGCCGAGCTCTGTGAGATCCTGAAAATTCCACAAAAAATTCTGCCGTCGGCGCAGGCGAGCAGCAGCCTCTTTGGCAAGACAAAGGGGCTCAAGGCGCTGCCCGATGGCGTGCCGGTCTATTCGCTGATCGGCGACCAGCAATCGGCTCTTTATGGCCAGCTGTGCCACAACCCCGGCGAGGCAAAGAATACCTATGGCACTGGCTGTTTTGTGGTGATGAATCTCGGCGATAAATTTCTCGAGAGCAAGAACGGCCTGATCACGACTCTTGCCTGCGATGCGCACGGCAACCCGGTCTACGCACTCGAAGGTTCAATTTTTATCGGGGGTGCGGTTGTGCAGTGGCTGCGCGACAAGATGCATTTCTTCGACGACTCGGGTAAGTCAGAAAGCCTCGCGAAATCCGCAAACGACGAATCAGAAGTTGTGTTTGTGCCCGCATTCGCAGGCCTCGGCGCGCCCTATTGGGACCAGAATGCGCGCGGTGCAATTCTCGGCCTGACGCGCGATACCACGTCGGCGCAAATTACGCAGGCTGCGCTCAAAGCAATCGCGCTGCAATCGTACGACGTCATCGCGGCGATGCAGGCCGACAGCGGTCTCAAATTACCGGTTCTCAAGGTTGATGGTGGCGCCACGCGCAACAATTATCTGATGGAATTTCAGGCCGGGGTTTTGGGTGCTTCAGTGGTTGCGCCACGAAATGCCGAGACGACGGTTCTGGGTGCTGCCTACCTCGCAGGCCTCGGCGCGAAAATTTGGTCATCGCCTGAAGATCTGGCAAGCCTCAACCCGCCAGCGGCGACGTTTCACCCGGTCATGACAGCCGCGCAACGCGAGCGCGAACTAAAACTGTGGAAAGATGCGATTGGGCGCGTGCTGACGACGCGCTGACAAGTGGAGTTAGGCGTTTACGGCCTGCAGAATGTCGAGCGCATGTGTCTTGACAGAAACTTTGTCGAAGACATGCGTGATTTTTCCGGTTGTGTCGATGACAAACGTGGCGCGCAAGATTCCCATGTATTTGCGGCCATACATTGATTTTTCAGCCCAAACGCCAAAACCTTCAGTGATTTTGCCGGTGTCGTCAAACAGCAAGGGAAAGTTCAGTTCTTGCGCATCGATGAATTTTTTATGCGCCTTTTCATTATCTCTGGAGCAGCCCACGACGGTGTAGCCGGCCTTCTTGAGAGCCGCGCTGTTGTCACGAAAGCATTGCGCTTCGGTCGTGCAACCCGGTGTGCTGTCTTTTGGGTAGAAATAAAGAATCAGAGGCTTTTTCTGCCAAAGTTCAGCGAGCTTGATTTTTTTGGGCTCACCCTCGCCGACCAGAATTCCGGTCAGCGAGGCAGGTACTTTTTTGCCGGCTGCGAGCATTAAGAAAGTTTGCCGAGAACGCCTTTTTCTTGCAGGTATTTGTAGAAGTTGTCGCGGTTCTTCGGTTTGTATTTTGCACCGCTGTCTTTTTTCCATGAGCGGCATGCATTCTGCATTTTATCAACGTTCTCTTTTGATGAACCTTTTTTGAAGTGTTTCAGTACGGTAATCATTTCATGTTCTTGCTCGCAAGCAACCAGATGTTTATCAGCCATGAGTAGTCTCCTTTGGTTTTCGCGCGGCATGCCGTTTGTACCAGAGCCGTCAATTGCTTTTGTGTCCGAGTTGTTGCCGGCGCCCGATAGAATGCGTTTCACTGAGAATATCAAATCGCACACAGCCTTCACATCATCAGCAGCCCCCTTGCGAAATTGTTGCGGTGAGCGCGCTGGCACATGCAGAAACAACGCATTTATCGCAGGCTCTACGGATAACATCATGAAGTAGACAAAATTGCAGAGGTAATCGCCCGCGTTTTCACTGAGCATGAAAAGCTGTCTGGTCGCGAGAGGTAGCTCTGCGAGCAGTTGCTCTGACACGATCTTGCTCGTATAGAAGCGAGCTTTATCGGCGGCAATTTTACGAGTAGCAGAGCCGTGCCGGCGCAGGTTGCGGGCGTGGCTCTCGATCGTGAGAGATCCCCCTTGTTTTTCACCCATGAGCAAAACCAGATCAGGTTTCGTCTTGAGCACCTGAGGCTGCAAAATCTGCCAGGCAGTGGCAAAATCTACGGGCAATATTGCTGATTCGGCAAGGCGAATACCAGGTGGCATTTTTGAGGATATCAGCGCCTGAAGCAGGTCTGCCGACGTATTGCAGCTTCGTCCGCCAAATGGTTCAAATGCTGCCATAAAGACCGTCAATGATTTGTCATGAAATACTTGCCGGGGCATGTGTCTTTGTATAGTTTACGGAGTATGAAAAAATACTTAATATACTTTATTGCAGCCGTGGCTGCCCTGCAATGCGGGCCCAAGGTTGACTACGCTGAATTGCGCACGCGGGCAAAATCGGCGTTCGGTACGCTGCCGGCAAAAATGCCTGGCTCTGAAAAAGACACCCCAGAACTCATTGCTCTGGGCAAAATGCTCTATAATGACCGTCGGCTGTCAATCAATGATACCCAGTCGTGCGCGAGTTGCCACATTCTCGAGGGCAAGAAGGGCGGGGTAGATAACACCAAATTCAGCCCCGGCGCGAAGGGCTCGCTCGGCGGCCGCAATGCGCCAACGACCCTTAATGCTGGCTTTCACTTTGTTCAATTCTGGGATGGCCGCGCAGCGAACCTCACTGAACAGGCGAAAGGCCCGGTATTGAACCCGGTTGAAATGGGCATGCCGAGCGAAAAGGCCGTGGTCGATAAGATTTCGCAGGTCGCCGAATATAAAGAGGCTTTCCCCAAGGCTTTTCCGGGTTCAAAGAATGCGATTACTTACCAGAACATCGCCGAAGCGATTGCAGCGTTTGAGCGCACTTTGATCACGCGTGACCGCTTCGATGACTTCATTAACGGCGACGATAAGGCGATGACCAAAGAAGAACTATTGGGAATGCAGACTTTCATGAACCAGGGTTGCACCACTTGCCATATCGGTCAATTGCTCGGCGGCAACAGCTACAGAAAAATGGGCCAGGCTCGCCCATATGAAACAAAAGATCTTGGCCGCTTCGATGTCACCAAGAAAGAAGAAGACAAGTTTATGTTCAAGGTGCCGTCGCTGCGTAACGTTGCGCTGACCGAACCCTATTTCCATGATGGTTCTGCCGCCACGCTTTCTGAGGCCGTGGCAAAAATGGCCTACCACCAGCTCGGCAAAGAACTGGGCGAAAAAGATGTTGCTTCAATCGTGACATTTCTCAAGGCTCTGACAGACAAACAGCGACAGTAGGCAAGACGGGCATTTCAGAATTTCTCTGAGATGCCCATATTGCTCACGCTTCGCCCCCGAAGCGCCGACACTCAAATATGGGTCGGCAGCTGCTTGAAATCGCGGGGCGATTTCTCATATATTCCATTCTGCTTTCTCTCATCAATTTTCTCTCTGCTGCGCATGCACTAAACCCCGACAACGACTATAGAGATGCAGCGCAAACCTTCGCGCAACGCGACATGGCATCGACGCAGAAGGCAATCTCGATGCTCGAAAAAGTACTGGAGCAAAAGCCCGACCATCTCGACAGCCAGGCCCTGATCGCCTATGCGTACGCCCATGAGGCCTTTATTCTCTCGCAGCTCGGTGAGAGCGGCAGCGATTACCAGAATTCGGCCGAAGCTTTTATCAAGGCGGTTCAGACACAACAGCCACAGAATGCATCTGCAAAGAAGGCATCTGTCTTCTTGCTGATGTCGTCGGGCAAAGTGGCTGACGCGCGCAAAATTCTCGAAAAAGATCTGAACGACAAAGAGGCCGACGCAGATATCTGGTACATGTACGCACTCGCGGGCGATGCCGACAAAACCGTCAATCACCTCAATCGTGCGTTGACGCTAAACCCCGACCACGTGTGGATCTATACCGACATGGCCTTTCGCGCTCTGAAAATGGGTGATGCTGTCGTCGCCGAAAAATGGATTAAGGCGCTAGAGGGCAGGCGGCCGGCAGTTGCCGAGGTGCCTTTACTCTATGCAGTGCTTGCGGCACAAAAAAAGGACAAAAAGCGTGCGCAAGAGCAATGGGCTGAATTTGTCCGCCGGTCGCCTGAATCACCGTTGGTCGCAAAATTTTCACCAGCGAAGAAGAAATAATCAGTTTAGCGGCAAGCTGTCGCGCATCTCTTTCGGCGCCTTGAGCAGGTCACTCACCAGCGATTCGATTTCACATGCGCTCGCACCCCCGCGGGCCTGCCAACGTTCGGGTATTGAGGCAGCTGGCTTTTTGCTGAGCACCGTATTGCATTTTGGAGGCGCTTGCATGACATTCGCCAACGGCTCCGAAATTGTATAGGGCAAAACCCTCCAGGCCAGGTCAAGATACAGGTGTGCCAGCTCATGCCGCAGCTGACTGGCATTGCGCTGACGCAGCAGTATGCGCGCCCGCTGCCGGTCGAGCACCGATGCCATGCGTGCGCCTCCCTTTACTTCATAGAAGTATTTTTTGCCAATACACAGCCTGACCTCTGCCGGATAGACCGTTGGGGCGTAGCGAGCGGCAAATTCACTCCAGATTCTGCGGCTTTCGGGGCTGCGCTCAAGTTTTTCACATTCGGCAGCGAGGCCGCCAGCCATGAGCAGGCTAAATATCAAAACGATTGCGGGTTTCACAATTTGGGCAGAGAATCGTCACCTCACCCTTGACACGGGAGTTGCCCGCTTTATCGACCAGTTTGCCGACCGCGGTAAATTGAAAATCCAGCCCTTCGGGATGGTAATTGCCTTTGCCATATTTCGAAGTGCCTTCCATAACGTAACCGCACGCATGGCACTTGACTTTGAGTCGAATTTTTTCAGCCATTAGTTATTGAAGAAAATTCTGTAGGGCGCCGACGCCATGTCATTCAGTTTTTCGTTTGCATACCGCGCATAGTCGAGCAGCAAAAGATAGAGCGTCTCTTCGTGCAAGAGGCGCGCGCTGAAGCTTTCACCGCCGTACGCGACGCTCTGTTCGAGCTTGAGCATGTTGGCCTTGATTTTCGGCAGGTTCTTGTTCAGGTCATAAACCAGAAACTCGCTCGCGCCGTTAACCTTCAAGAGCATGCCATAAAGATCAGAGCTTGTCGAATTGACCATGCTGAAAAAGCCATTCATCATGCGCGTTGTATTGCGCACGACATTGCGGGCAGCGACTCTTTGCACGTACGGTATGCGCTTGAGATCGACCACGGTCTTGCGAAGTTGCTTTAGCCGCGTCTCAAGTACGCTCAGGTTGCCGTTGTCCGATCGAATGGCGTCGTAGTATTGCTGAAACATGATCGACGAATTGACTATTTTTTCAAGCGGCATGGAGTGTTCGAGAGAGTAGACGGCATCATCAGCCGAGCTGGGCACAACTTCAATATTGATGAATTTTGCGCCGAAATAACCCCATGAGCTGAGCGAGGCGCGGCTTGCCGCCCTCGGTATCGGAAAATCTTTTCTGATCTTCGCGTAGATGCGGTGGCCGCTCGTGCCCGAAACGAGGTATTCAACTTCGCCGATTTCGAGCGCGCCCTGGTAGCGAATTTTCGTACCGGGGCGCACGTCTTCGACGAACTCTGATGAAAAAGTCATGCGATAAAAATCGAGCGAGCGCACGAGGCTGCGCGTGCCGAAATAACCGAGAAAAACTACAAAAAACATCAGAATCACAAAGCCGATGAGCAGAGTCATTCTGTCCGGGTTGCGAATTGTGTCCCAAAAGCTGAGCCATTCTGCCGTCGAAGTTCTTATTTCAGCTGTTTTCACGGGTGGTATTTCTGCAACACTGCCAGCGCATTTAACGCAGCCTGAGAGCCTGTTTTTCGCCGTTCATAACAGAGCAAGAGTAATTTCTTTCCGGTGCTGTTGTTCTTGAGGTGCAACACCGCGATACCGTACTGGTGTTTTCCTTCGCGCACGGTGCCGGTTTTGCCCCAGAGAAAAGTGTATTTTTTCTGGTTTCCGAGTAGCCTGCAAAAATCTCTTAACGTACCCCGCCAGGTGCCGGCAAGGGAATCTGTGATCAGCGCTGCGTGCGGGTTTTTTACTGCTGAGGCTTCGAGTAACCGTGCATACATCGTGACCAGGCGGCTGACTGCGATGCCTGAATCAAGGTCGTAACCATATACGTGCACCGGCTTTTCTATGCGCAGGTTCTCGGGCCACTGAAAACGCTCGCGCATCCAGATTTCGAATTGCGGTATACTTTGTCCGCGAAAGAGGCTCAAGAAGAAATAATTGCAGCTATGAACCAGCGCCTCACCCAGATTTACAGCACCGTGACCCTCGGGTGTCCAGCAGCGCAAGTCTGCCTCGCGTTTGCGCTCCGCCGGGCAGAGAATGGTTTGCCTGGCATCGAGCCCCTTTTCGAGCAGGTACCACGCAGCGAAGGGTTTCAAGAGCGAGCCGACCGGGGCGAGTTCTTCGGTACCAGACTCAGCGAGGGTACGGGGTTCGCCTGAACCCACTTCGACGACCACAAACGCTGCCCGGGGCTTTTTCGCAGCACCGGCTGCGCCAAGCCCGCAGCCGAGGCAAAAAGCGGAAAGCAAAATTCGATTTACGGCACCTTTTGAAATGCGCATGTTCTAGCCGACACGGTTACAATGGATGTCACGGCGAAAAGAGAAGACCTGAAGCTCACGGTCAATGAGATATTCTACAGCATTCAGGGCGAGGGCAGTTACGCGCTGCATCCCTGTGTTTTCGTGCGGCTCACAGGCTGCAATCTGCGCTGCACCTGGTGCGACACAACGTATTCATTCTACGAAGGTGAGCCGCAGACAATCACGCAGATTTTGCAGACTGTCACGGGGTATGCGGCGAAAAATGTCGAAATCACAGGCGGCGAGCCGCTGCTGCAGAAAAATGTGTATCCACTAATGCATGCGCTGCACGAGTCAGGGCACAAGGTCTTGCTCGAAACATCCGGCTCGGTCAAGGTGAATCAGGTGCCGCAATTTGTGCATACCATTCTCGACATGAAGGCGCCCGGCTCAGGCGAACACAAAAAAAATCGCTACGAGAACCTTCAATTACTCAAAAGCTCCGACGACTTAAAAATTGTTATCGCCAATCATGAGGATTTTCAATTTGCTGAAGACCTGATACGCGAACACAAAGTCGAAGCGTTGCTGCAAAATCCGGTCATTATTCAGCCAGTTTTTGGCGAGCTTAACCTTGCAGAGGCCGGCGAATGGCTTAAAAATTCACCGCTCAATCTTCGGCTCGGCATGCAGCTGCACAAATACATCTACGAACCCACGCTCAGAGCGGTCTGATGCAGATAGAAAAAGAGTTTATTTTCGATTCTGCGCACTTTCTCCCGTTGGTGCCCGAAAACCATAAATGCAGAAAACTGCATGGCCACACCTACCGCGTCACCATTGCCGTGTCAGGTGAAATCAACCCCCAGGGGTGGATTATGGATTTTGCCGATATCGGCGATATCGTGAAGCCGATTGTGCGCTCGATCGATCACACGCTGCTCAACTCTGTCGAAGGGTTAGAGAACCCAACCGCAGAAAATATTGCGCGTTGGCTGTTTGACCGTATTAAAGAGAAATTACCAGAACTTGCGTTTGTGATTGTTCAAGAAGGCGAGTCGTCTCGCGTGATCTATCCCCAAAGGCAATAATGGCGCCGCGTGCAGTTGTGCTTCTTTCAGGCGGGCTCGACTCGGCGACCTGCATGTATCTCGCCCGCGAGCATGGCTTTGAAGTCGAGGCCATCTCGTTCAACTACCAGCAGCGTCATAGTGTTGAATTGACCGCGGCGCAAAGGCTCGCAGCTACCTGCGGCGCCAACCATACGATTATCGACGTGAATTTGCGAGCGATCGGTGCGTCGGCTTTAACGAGTGATATTGCTGTGCCAAAAGGCGGCACACACCTGCAGGGCGAAGCGGTGATACCTTCGACGTATGTGCCGGTGCGCAACCTGGTATTTCTCTCTCTCGCCTATGCATTAGCCGAAGCGAAAGATTGTTCGGCTATTTTCACTGGAGTCAATGCCATCGACTATTCAGGGTATCCCGATTGCCGCCCCGATTTTATTGCCTCGTTCGCGCAAACAGCGGCGCTGGCTTCTAAATCGGGCAGAGAAGGGCGCGCACCTGAAATTCTCACACCGCTCATTGCCATGACAAAATCAGATATCGCCACAGAAGCGCTGCGGCTCGCTGTGCCGATTCACCTCACCTGGTCATGCTATGACCCGCAAACTGCCGGCGACATGCTTAAACCCTGCGAGCAATGCGACGCCTGCCTGCTGCGCGCGCAGGGTTTTGCTGCGTTGGCGCTGCAGCTATCTAAAGAAGTAATTTTCGGTTCTCCCGTAAAAGTCGCATAAACCGACTTGAGGGAAACCCCATCACGTTAAAGTAACAACCTTCGATGCGCTCAATATTTTGCATGCCAAACGCATCTTGCACACCGTAACCACCCGCTTTGTCATAGGGTGACGGCGTGTCGGCATAGGCCTCGATCACTGAAGCTGGCAGCTCGGCGAAAAAGACCCGGGTTGTCTCGATAATCTCGGCCTTTTCACCGCGCGGAAACACCAACGAGACCGCGGTATGCACGAGATGCGGCCGGCCAGAGAGTCGCGACAGCATCGAAATCGCTTCAGGTCTGTCTTGCGGCTTCTCGAGCACCAGGCCATCGAGTACGACAATCGTATCGGCAGCCACAGTCAAAACACCTGGCGCAGCGATCACTCTCGCCTTTTCGTGGGCTATCCTCAACGTCTGCTTTTCTGCGTCTGCGTCGCGAATCGCCAGTTCGTCGATGTTGGCCGGCCGCACTTCGCAGCGAAAACCGAGTTTTTCAAGAATTTCACGGCGTCGCGGTGAAGCGCTCGCGAGCACAATCTGCACAGAAGCAAATTCATTGCTCATATGAACTCATTGACGCCGCGCGTTTCGCCTGTTTCATGCTGCATGCGCTTCATTCTGACTGCAGGCATCTCTGGCTTTCTCGCTGTTTTTTTCGGGGCATTTGGCTCACACGTTCTGAAAGCATCGCTCGGCGAAAAATTCTTTTCGGTTTTTCAGACCGCAAACCAGTACCACTTCTGGCATACGCTCGCATTGCTCGCCGTCGCCCTCGTGCGCATCGATCGCCCGCAGAAATTCTTCACCGCCGCCTGCTGGGCATACCTCGCCGGGCTGCTGCTCTTCTCGGGCAACCTATACCTCTACGCCGTTTACCAGCAGCGCATTTTCGCGATGCTCGCGCCGCTCGGTGGTGCAGCGTACATGCTCGGTTGGCTGTTTTTGACGCTCGGGGCGGTGCGGGTGTTTGCACCGGCATCTAAACCAGATTGATATTGTTTAACAGCTGAGGATTTCCATAGCTACTAAATCTTGT